>NZ_JAJKFQ010000004.1 GCF_020966635.1 Stieleria sp. JC731
CCGCGCGAACGATACGCGTCACCGGGTACGCGCGAAAGACTTTCAACTTCAAGATCGCTCGACTCGCGTACTCCGGTGCACGCGATGGTTCCCCGCTTCGTTGAGTCGTGATTAGCGCGGCACGGCCATTCATCCATCGGTCTTGGGAACGTTGTGAGCATTTGAGACGCCCAGTGTCCTGAGATTCTCAGCAGTGTAGTGGTTTCTGATGTTGAGTTGAACGGCAAGAGCATGGAGTTGTTTGACGCGTTCTATGTCGTAACGAATATCGGATTCGTGAATCATATAAAGCAGATGGTCGAGCGCGACACCAAGCTCATTGTGTTTCAGATACTCCGCGACTGTTTCACTGCCGTTGAGTATGCCAACTTGCGAGAATGTTTCGTTGTCTGGGTCTTGTTCATGCAATTCGAGGATCAGGGCCTGCACTTCATCTGTGCTTGTGCGGATGGTGTTGCGAATCGTCTCAACGTTCATGGCATCATCAACTCAAGCTTCGTCGGGGAACGG